>JAPOQA010000053.1 GCA_026710945.1 Chloroflexota bacterium | reverse complement strand
TTCACCCTCACCCTAGCCCTCTCCCGTCGAGGGAGAGGGGACATCCGCGCTGTGGCGAGGGTAATGCAAAAGTCTCCTGTGGGAGAGGGCTAGGGTAGGGGGTTTTCTGCTTATCCCGTCCTCTTTACCAACAAGACCGATACGCAAGAGTGCGATAACGGCAGAAATAGCTCCCAGATTGCGGGAATCTCCCCCTCACCCTAACCCTCTCCCGCCGGGAGAGGAGACTTCCCCCCTCACTCCCGTATCATGTCGGTCCGCTGTATTGAGCACGGGTCAGGCTCTAACCCTCTCCCGCCGGGAGAGGGGACTTCCCCCCCCCTCACCCCTGTATCGTGTTGATCCGCTGTATCGAGTGCGGGTCAGGCTCTCAACCTCTCCCGCCGGAGACCTTTGCATAACCCTTCACCTTTGAGGGGGAAGATTGGGATGGGGGTGAAATGGCTTGACATCAATCTATTTTCAGTTATAAAGGTGCTCTGGATTCCGGCTTGCGCCGGAATGACGGAGTTACGTCATGGTCTCTGCCGGGAGAGGGGTCTTTCCTCGCCCCGGCAAGGATCAGGCAGGGGGTCTCCTCGGGGAGTGGGCCGGGATGAGTGGAATTCTTGAGCGTCTCTGCCAGGTTCCTCGTGTCCGTCAGAACCACGCATTGAATGTGCCGTGCCCCGATTCGGGGGTCTCCGCTGGAAGCAGGGCGCGCTAACGCTGCAGCGAGGTCCATGCGAACGGTTTCTATGGGTGTGAAGATGGAAGCGAGGACGCAGGAGATGTCGTGCGTCCTCGCTTCAGCAGAGGGTCTGCACTGTCAGCCGGCCGCTGATGACCGTGCGGCCCCAGTCGGTAGAATCCCTCTTATGCTCACGGGAACACTACGCGCCATTGCCGCCGGTGAATTCCAAGACAATAGCGAGAGCTCCGGCGAGGCCAACCACGATGTACAGGACCCGTGAGATGGAGTTGACTTCGCCAAACTTGAGGCCGCCAGCGATGAGGGCAACCAGGTCGATCCTCGCGAGGCCAACCAGGCCCCAGTTAATGGCGCCGATTGCAGCTACGATGAGGGCCACGAGTTGTAGTGTTTCCATCACATTTCTCCTTGGATGCTTTCTCTAACTTCATTGCCTAGACCTCTCTTCCCCTCCTTCTGCCGACGCGGTCGGCACGTGGAGGTTGCCCGCTGCCCGCCTGCTAACCAATGTCTCTCGGAGAGCGCTGTAGATCACTCAATGGCGAGCGGGCCATCCCTCCAAACTGCTAGACAACCAGAGCAATAGCATATGCTACCCTCTTTGTGTAGCATAAAGACTACGCACTCTAATGTCAAGCCAATGCGGGAAATGTTGGTCGCGCTGCACGCAGACTAGAGCTTGGGTGGAATGTTGTCAGCATTTGCAGCCCTAGTCTGCGCCTATCGCGTGGTCGCCTGAACGGAATGCTAGTTTGCGACATTCATTCTGTCTGTCGCCCGGAAACGCTTTAGTTCTGCGGCGGCAGCAGGACGGTGTCGATCACGTGGATGGTGCCGTTGGAGGCCTCGATGTCGGTGATGATAACTTGGGCGTCGTTGATACGCACCGTGTCGCCGTCAACCGAAATCGTCACCGCGTTGCCCTGCACGGTGGTCGCCATGTCGAGCTTTACGACATCGGCGGCCATGACGTTGCCTGACACTACGTGGTACAGGAGAATGTCAGTCAGGGCGGGGATGTCCTGCAAGAGCGCAGCCACGGTTCCTTCAGGGAGCTTGGCGAAGGCATCGTCCGTGGGAGCGAAAACGGTGAACGGACCTTCACCTTGCAGGGTCTCTACGAGGCCAGCAGCCTGGAGGGCAGCTACAAGGGTCTCGAACCTGCCGTCGCCGACGGCAATGTCTACGATGGTGGCTGGCTGTGCCTCAGGCTCCGGCGTGGCCTCGGCAGCGGAGCCGCAAGCTGCCAGCAGCGTGAGGGCAAGGCCCAACGCGGCTACCACTCCCAATTTGCGGAAGTGTTGTCTCCAGGGGCCAACACTCCGCCCGGTCTTTCTAGCTGGTTCCCTAAGCATTGTCTCCTCCTTAGTGCTCAGGCGTCTTGACGAATCTGCTGGATATGCCTAGCATATGTTTACCCGGGTGCGGCATATGTCCAACAAATGTAGGATATAATATACACAACAAGATGTCAACTATATCCAACAGACTTTCACTAAATTCTTGTTGAGGCGCTGATGGAACGTAGACGAGATATTGAGCTCCTGTGCGAGCGGTACACCGCGAGCCTGCTGTCCGGCAGCCATGAAGAGGCGTTCCATGCGGTAAGAGACACCATGGAGCGGGGGGTCAACCCACTCATGATCTATACCGAGATAATCACGCCTGCACTAGCGGAGGTAGGGGATGCCTGGCACCGCGGCGAATTGAATATCGCCGCCGAACACCTTGCCATCCAAATCACGCTCCAGCAGAGCGCGCACATTCGGAGTGTCGCCCGGCGGCGCAAGCGCGTTGGGGCCGAGGCGGTGATTACGGCCGTGGAAGGAGAAATGCACGCGGTGGGTGCGCGACTCATCGCCGATCTTTTCCATTTGGAAGGTTGGGACGTTGCATACTTGGGACAGAATACGCCCACCAAGGACCTGGTGGAATGGGTGCGCGACCGCAAACCGGACCTCGTCATTCTCTCGCTCTCCCAGCGCGACCGCATTCCTGTGGCAAAGGAGGCGGCCCGCATACTCAAGTCGCACGAGAACCCGCCGTTCGTTTTCGTTGGCGGTGTGGGTCTGTCAGACTCCGCTTTGCGCGCCGAGATGCCGGCGGACCTCATCTCCGCAGATCCCCTGGAGGCGATTAGTGTCGCGAATAGTCTCTTGAGCGTGGGCGAGGAGCCGAAAACCGTAGATGGCCACCTAAGTGCGCTGGGGCGTCACGTCCAGCGGCTGCGCAAAGAGCGGGGATGGAGCCAGCAGGAACTGGCTGCGCGGGCGGGGCTCGACCGCGCCTACCTCAGTACGGTGGAAAAAGGCAAGCAAAACATCACGATCGGCGCGGCGGTAAGGATTGCCGTAGCTCTCGACACCTCGCTCACCGCTCTTATCAGCGACGAGGACCCCGGCCGTGGCCCATCGCAGCGCCTAAGTTAACACACGTCCGGTGTCCTGATGGAACCGTCCAACGCTTGCCCAGGCTCGGGAAAGGAATGCACACTACCGCTCTCGCTGACGGGACTCCGGAGGTAGGGCGGGAAATCATCCCCAAGATACGCGCCGCGCTCAACCAAGCGCAGGCGCTCAATGCGGTACAGAAACACAACCCAAACCCGACACCGCGCCGCTGGATCCTCGATCGCTGGCTGCCGGCAGGTCGTACCGTGCTTTTCGCAGGGCCTGGCGGCAAAGGGAAGTCACGGCTTGCCCTGCAGCTCGCGGTGAATATCGTCACGAACGGACACCGGCAATGGGTGGCAAGCGACACACTTGTGCAGGGAGCACCGGAACGAATGGCGACTCCACACTTTGGGGCAGAGGCGGCGCATACCTCCCCTCCCGTTGCCGTCTATGCCAGCTGGGAAGACGAAGCGAGCGAGATAGACCGCCGTCTCGCCTGCCTGGGCGCATCCGAAGCGGTAGAAGATCGCCTGCACTTCGTCGATCTGGCCGGGCGCGGCGCGCTGTGGGAGCTGATGCAGACAGGGAGTAGGCACACATCTACCCTGGGTGCTCTCGCGCACGTCGGCGTCCTGCTACGCGCCTACTGTGAGCAGGTCAAGGCCCGCTTACTGGTAGTCGATCCCCTCGCGGCCGCTTATGCGTGTAACGAAAACGACCGCGGGCTGGTGTGCTCGTTTATGCGTCCTGGGACCGCTGGGCGCGTGATAACGAGTGCGCCGTCGTCTTTGTCGCACATCCGCCCAAGTCTGAATCCCTGTACAGCGGGAGCACCGACTGGCTCGGCGCCGCGCGTTCCTAGCGTTGAAGAACTGGCGGCATTTGTGCGGGACCATGCAACGCCAACGCACCATGCCGCGTGCGTTGAGCGCCTCCTAGAGCTGTTGACCAGCGAATTATACGTGAACACGGGCAAAGAAACACTATACAAGTATATGGCGGAGGAGTTTCAAACTCTGCCGGTCGAGAGCGACTGCCCCAGCATAATCAGTCTGCCAGTTGATCACCTGAAGCACCAGGATGATGTCGGTGCCATTCGCGACTTCTGCCTCTTGGCAACCAAACAACCACCGGAGTTATGCAAAGAAGCTGCACCTTTAGTCAGCATGAATATCATTCACGCCGCGTGGGAGAGATGGGGACGTCCGTTCGGGATTAAACACACTCTTGCACCATTTGTTAGGGCCTGGCACGACTTCCCCAATCCCATCAAGCCAAACACTCGTGACGACCGCATACTTTCCAGTCGTATTGCACATGTAGCCGTGAGCGACCGCCGCACCGATACGCTCTTCACGCCGGCCACACATCTTATTGTTTCAAACGAGGGCAAGCAAGGTGTGCTCCCAGGCTGCCCGAACGCACGAGGCGTCACCCGGCCTTACCCCTCGCGCTTTACGATTTAGGTTTAGACGTGACCACGAATCGCGGCGGCGGTGCGCCACTTGCCCTGCGGTTATGGGTAGAGGCAATCCTGAGCGTGCCGATGGAAGAGCGCGATAACCCGCATCCCGTCAGTATGGAAGTGGACCTTCGCACGATGCGCAAGCGCCTTTGGCCCAAGAGCTGGCGCGGATACAACACTGACCGCCTCCGGCGTACGCTCGAAGAAGTATCGACCGCACTGGACAGTTGGGAAGCTGCGTGGCCATGGCACGATCCGACGAGTGGCCAAAGTGGTGCGCGCCGCATTGTTCTTATATCTGACATAGGCACAAGCCTCGATGATGTCATGCGCATTATCGTCGATCTGCCGCCAGGTGCATCCACTGGCCCCCAGGTGCCAAGCACACTTGGCGAATGGGGGGCGAAACACGCAGCTGCCTACCGTGCCCTTCTTAACCTCGCCTTCCAATGCTACGAGCCAGGCCGCACTCACATGCCGGTAGGCAGTCCCAACGACCGCCATTGGATCCGCGTTCACGACCCCTCACGCTATCCAGAGTTGGATGAGCAGGTTATCATCGATCTCGCCTACCCCACAACCAAAGACAGCAACCAACGACGTGCCTTCCAAGAGGCCATGAACGCCCTGAAGACCTTGGAACAGGCCGGCGAACTCCGCCTCCACGGCAAGCGTGGCAACTGGCGGATTTTACCGCCTGCAGACGAAGCGCATATAGAAGCGTACATTCACGCAACAGAGCCGTACACCCACGCAATAGAAGCTTCCGCGACGCGCAACAGAAGCGTACAGCAGCCCCGAGAGAAACTCCGACGAGGCGCAACAGAAGCGTACATATACGCAATAGAAGGGTACAGCAAGGCGGTCCGATCCCTTATATAGCTTGGAAGAGCACTGCCACCTACCCCTATCTCTACAGAGGAGGGGGAGGTGGGGAGCGTGGCGCCGCTGGTGGCTCTGCCACACTCCCCACCTTCTAACCCAAGAGAAGAGACGTTGCGTGTGGCACATTAGACGCTGTGTGGAGAGGAATTGCAGTGGTATATAAACGCCTCGCGCTGATTGCTACACTGCTGGTGGCTCTTGCCACAGCGTGCGGTTCCTCTCAGGAGGGCGAGTCGCCTACACCGTCTAGCGGTACGACAACAATACGGACACCGACCACGGCACCAACACCGAGACTTACAACGTCTCCCACACCGGCCTCCGTCGTTGCGTTACCGCTTGGGGATTCCTCCAAGGAAGAAGCTGAGTTTTACTTGCGCGACCCTGAGACTGTCGCGAGAGCATATCTTGCTAAGCGGATGCGCGTACATGCTTCTGACCCTGCTGTCATTCTCTGGACACAGAGGTTGGCGCCGAGGATTGGCAATTCCCGGACGATCTACCTCATATACACGTGGGACAACTATCCCGCCGGCGCGTACCCAAGCGTGGAGCAGTTCATGCATGGGTATTTGATTGACCCGTGGGCTTACGGAGAAGCCGCGAAACAGTGGTTGGATAGTGGCCCGTGCGCGTGGCCGGAGGAAGTACAGGAGAAGGTCGTAGCGGTTGAGCGGGAATCTCCGGGCAGGTTGCGGGCAAGCATCGTGCATGCAACGACGGCAGCCTGGGCCGCAGAACCTGCTATCCGTTACATCACGCTAGGAGCAAGAGAGCAATTCTACGATGATCGCGAGGCGTACTTAGACCAGTTCCGTTGCACTGGGGGAGGTGGGGCGACTGCAAGTAGGACACAGGTCGTT
>JAPOQA010000052.1 GCA_026710945.1 Chloroflexota bacterium | reverse complement strand
TTGGTGGAAAACGCCTTCCGCCATCTCAAAGAATGGCGGGCAGTAGCCACCCGCTATGCCAAAACGTCGGCCTCTTACCTGGCTGCCTGCCAGATCAGAGCCCTGGCGCTCTGGATAAAACTACTTTGACGACACGCCCTAAGGTGTCAGGCCGAAACGGCGGTGCAGTTGCACATTCGCGCGCCGCTCCTGACACGATGAGCGCTGTCTGCAGGCATCCAATTGGGAAAGCAATCCTAGCCAATTCGCTGCAGCACGGCTTCGCCCATCTCTTGCGTTCCCACCGCGCGTTCGCCAGCCGCGCCGCTTGCCAGGTCCGGCGTGCGGTAGCCTGCTGCCAGCACGTCTTCCACCGCGCTTTCAATTGCCCCTGCTTCCTGCTCCAGGCCCAAAGAATGGCGCAGGAGCATGGCTACAGAGAGGATGGCGGCCAGGGGATTCGCCTTGTTCTGGCCGGCAATGTCCGGGGCCGTGCCGTGCACCGGCTCGTAGAGGCCGCGCCGCCCGCGGCCCAGGCTGGCGCTCGGTAGCATGCCCAGGCTCCCTGTCAGCACTGAGGCTTCGTCTGAGAGAATGTCGCCAAACATGTTCTCGGTCACCAGCACGTCGAAACGTTGTGGATCATTGATGAGATGCATGGCGCAGGCATCCACCAGGATGTGCTCGACCGTTACGTCGGGATACTCCTCAGCTACCTGCTCCGCAATCTCGCGCCACAGCCCGCTGCTTGCCAGCACGTTAGCCTTATCCACCGAGGCCAATTGCTTGCGGCGCTGCCGGGCAAGATCGAAGCCCAACCGGATGATGCGCTCCATCTCGCCGCTCGTATAGGTGAGCGTGTCCTTGACGCGAATGCCCTGCTTATTGGCGCTCCGCCCGCGCGGACGGCCGAAGTAGAGGCCGCCGGTAAGCTCCCGCAGCACCAGCAAGTCGGTGCCGTCCACAATCTCGCGCTTCAGCGGCGAGGATTCAATGAGGGCGGGAAAAGTCTTCACCGGGCGTAGGTTGGCATAGAGGCGCAGCTCTTTGCGCAAGCGCAGCAGGCCGTACTCCGGTCGCGCCTCCGGCGGCCCGACGTCCCACTTTGGGCCGCCCACCGCGCCCACGAGGATGGCGTCGGCTTGCTTGCAGAGCGCCAGCGAGTCGTCAGGCAAGGGCGCACCGGTCGCGTCGATGGCATTGCCGCCGATACGCCCTTCGCTCAATTGAAACGTGTGACCGCAAGAGTCCGCCACATGCTGGAGCACCTGCGCGCCCCAGGCCGCCACTTCCACACCAATCCCGTCGCCGGGCAATACCGCGATTTTCGCTTTCATGTACTACTCCACACTGTGCTTCCTCGCGGGGCAACACACCCCGCACTACTTGCCGGACTTGCAATGTCCTTCTGTCAGTCTGCTCTGCTACGTTGATATAGTCTCCTGCGGGGGACAAACTCCGCGCTAGGCCTCCTCCGGGTAACGAACCCCCGCGCTACGTCTCCTGCGGGGGACAAACTCCGCGCTAGGCCTCCTCCGGGTAACGAACCCCCGCGCTACGTCTCCTGCGTGGGACAAGCCCCCGCGCTACGTCCCTTGCGGGGGACGAGCCCCCGCGCTACGGTAGGAAAGACTGCACAAAGTCCGTCATTCCCGCTTGCGCGGGAAGGTGGATTCACATTTCAAGTGCAACACTTGGTTGATGAATATTTCTGCTGGCGTTTGGTAGCTGAGGCACTTGCGCGGGGTGTGATTGTACGCTTGTACCAGCTGCGCAAAGCGCTCATCGGGCATTTCCGCCA
>JAPOQA010000051.1 GCA_026710945.1 Chloroflexota bacterium | reverse complement strand
TCGAGAACGGGGCAGGCTCTAGCCCTCTCCCGTCGAGGGAGAGGGGACATCTGCGCTGTGGCGAGGGTTATGCAAAGGTCTCCTGGGGGAGAGGGCCGGGGTGAGGGGATTTCTGCTTAACCCGTCATGTTTTCCTGCAAGACCGATACGCAAGAGTGCAGTAACGGGAATAGAGCTCCCAGTTCGCGGGAATTTCCCCCTCACCCTAACCCTCTCCCGCCGGGAGAGGGGACCAGTCCGACCCGGCAAGGGTTATGCAAAGGTCTCCAACGGGGATCATCGCAAGCATCCGGTAGACCGCGCAGAGACTTCTTACTCTAGAGCGCGACCAATTCGACGGTGGGTGCCGGTCAAAGGATCTGCCCACGGCGTAGTATCGTGTCCGGACTCTCCGGGTCGCCGTGGACGGTCTCTCGCGCGGGAAAGTTGGCGAAGTGCGCGAGTTTCTCCCGATCGAGCGCGGCGCCCAGTCCCGGCTCCTCCGGCAAACGTAGGGTACCCGATTCAATTTGCAGCAAATCGGTGATCACGTCATCCTGCTGGATCGGATAGTGGGTATCATTCGCCAGGGCAAAGCTGCGGTGGCTAGCAATGAGGTGCGCACCCGCCAGCGTGCCAATCCCGAGTTCCGCCCAGGTGCCCAACACACAGGTGATGCCCGACTGGTATGCAATGTCTGCGATCTGACGTGACTTAAGCAGTCCGCCGGCTTCCGATACGTAGATGACGAACACGCCGCACGCCTGTTTCTGGGCGAGTTGCAGCGCGTCGAGGACGGTCTTACAGCTCTCGTCGGCGGCGACGGGCGTTTGCACGGCGCGAGCGACCTGCGCCATGCCGTCGAAGTCCCGGTCCGTAACCGGCTGCTCCACGTACTCCAGGCCGTACGGTTCCATGGCGCGGATGGCCTTGATGGCAGAAGGCACGCTCCAGCCTTGATTGGCGTCGATGCGAATGCGCACGTCCGGCCCCACGGCTGCGCGAATTGCGGCGATGCTGGCCGCGTCCTGCTCGATGCTCCGGCCGACTTTGACCTTGAGGCTGCGGAAACCCCGGTCGACGTATGCCTTGGCTTTGGCGGCATTCCGTTCCGGTGTGTCGATAAAGAGGTAGCCCATGTACTCCACCGCGTCTCGGTAGCGGCCGCCGAGCAGGTCGCAGACGCTCGTGCCCCAATGCTTGGCCTTGATATCGAGGAGCGCCATTTCAAGGCCGGCTATGGCGTGATTGCCGGTGCGGAACCAGTGGATGACGTGCTCGTCCATCCGGTGGAGCAGGAACTCGGTGCGCAGCGGGTCCTGGCCGATGAGCAGCGGCCTGAGCTCCGCGTCGACTGCGGTTTGTATGACGGGAATGTGCGGCCCGGAGCACTCGCCTAAGCCGACCATGCCCGCATCGGTCTCGATCTCGACGATGAGCGCCGGCGCGGTGCCCCGGGTGCCTCCCGACCACTTCACGGGCTCGCTGAGCGGCACCCGCACGGCAGTGGTCTTTACCTCGGTGATTCTCATGGTGTGTTCGTCTCTAACCCTGGGTTACGAGGCAACAATCTGTCACTTTCACAGTTCAAGTGAACAAGACTTGCCCTTCGGCGAGCCCGTCTGGAGCCTGCCGCAAGGCTCAGGCTAAGCTCCGTGACGAAGAATTTCGTTTGTGAAGGACTCTAGATTCAGCGAACCCTGTTCGACGCTGCGCTCGGAATTGTAAGTGTTGAGTAATTCGTTGACAGAATTCGCTTTCCCGTAGAAAGCGCTACAAGGCCCTGTCATTCCGAGCGTAGCGTCGAACACTGTTCGCGGAATCTAGGGTCTCTGCTCAGCACACTTTCACGGCCTCAGCACTCTAGATTCCTCTCTACGCTACGCTCCGTTCGGAATGACATGTAGGCATGCACAGAGTTCTGCTCCCATGTTTCTTCTACCAAATCTGTCAACGAATTACCTGACATTTACAATTCCCGCGCACGCGGGAATCCATCTTCCTCTGCGACCCTGGCGTCAACCCAACCACACCGCCAGTTGACACCTCTCCCACGCCACTCCTGGACTCCGGCCTGCGCCGGAGTAGCGGACAGACACGCTTCGCCCTTAGAATGGCACGTCCACGCCCAACTCTTGACCCAGTTCCCGCAAAGCATCCCCGTGCTCAGGACCCACCGGCACACCCTCTTTGCGCCACAGCCGCTCGCGCTTGGCCTCCATGCCGCCGCCAACTTCGACGTCTGACTGGTTGGTTATTGGTGCAAGCTGACGCACCTGGCGGATGTAGTCATCAATCTCGCGCTTGAACTGATCGAGCGGCATGTAGTGGGAGACATCGTGGGCGGTCATAAACGAGCCTTGGTTCGCGCCCCGCCATTCCCGCTGCGCGCGCTCCGGCGCCGAGGGCACACCGCACAAGAACCCGCCGAGAATTTGGCAAAACGAGCCAAGACCGATACTGCGGTAGGTGGCACTGGGCGCCAGCATTTCTATGGCCTTGACGTGTGGCTCTCCATCGTAGAGATCGTGAACGGCGCCAAAGTCGATCACAACTGGCGGCTCCGCGCCGCCGGGAGCGGCAAAACTCATCGGCGAGCCACCGGCAGCGTGACGGTGCGGCGCCCCAGGCTTCATTTGCAGTTGCGCGCCGGAGGTCACATAGGCTATCAGGTCCGCGTTCACAATCACCCGCGACCATAACCCTGCCGCCCCAAAGTGCCCATGATTGCGGGTAGTCACGTTGGCCACGCCATGCTCTTTCGCCTTTTGCACAGCTAGGTTGGCCGCCATGTATGACGGAAAGTACCCCAGGCCCCCATCACCGTCTACGGTTACCGTCACCGCGGTTTCGCTGACCACCTGCACGTTGGGCGTTACGTTGAGCTCCTTCCTTTGGAAGTGCCTCACGTACGCAACCGTCTGGCGCGTACCGTGGCTAAACACGCCGCGCAGATCGTTGGTGGTCAGCCACCCGGCCATCTGCCCCGCATGCTCGTCCGACATGCCGACCGCGAGGAAACAGTCCTTTACAAACGCTTCCAGCACCGGACTTTGCACGCGAATGTAGGTCTCAGGCGGTGTGTTCATACGTAACTCCTAGTGATCTGTCCCGTGAACTGCTCGATTCGAAGTTATGCGATGGTCCAGTCTCTTCCGAGCGTGAGACTAAGAAATCGAGCATTGTCTGGCCCATGTAACTTTTACTGCCACTTTAGACCATTCCAGCCGGTCAACCTAAATGTCATTCCTGTATGTGTTGAGTAATTCGTTGACAGAATTCTCTCCCAAATTGGCAGTGTTGACAGATCATGTCATTCCGAGCGGAGCGAGGAATCTAGGGTCCCTGCTCAACACACTTTCTCGGCCTCAGCACTCTAGATTCCTCACTCCGCTACGCTCCGTTCGGAATGACATGTATGTAGGCAAGCACAGAGTTCTGCTCCCATGTTTCTACTGCCAAATCTGTCAACGAATTACCTGACATTTACAGGGAATGACAACAAATGCAAGCCAGTGTTTGCAACATCCAAGAGTTCCCGCGTGCCAAGAACCTTACTGATCCCCCTACTTCGCGTAGTGGGTGAACACCTTGCGGACGGCTTTCGCCATGTCGTGGACCATTTCCTCGGTGCACTTCTCGTTGATGTGGCGCACGAGCATGCGCTTCAGGATGCCTTCGGCGTTCGGACACATGCCGGTGTAGTAGCGCACGTCGCGCCCATTGGCGGGATCCAGCAGCGGGTAGGCCGATTCGCCAAAGAAGCGGCGGTTCTTCAGCACGTCGTACTCGTAGATGGGCGTGCGGGTATAGCCTGCGCCAAAACCGACGCCCTCATGGGCAAACGCCTTTGAGAGGTCATCCAGTCCAACGGACAATTCCTCCAGTTTGGCGAGCGGACACCAATTCCAGAAGACGTGGGTGCTCTCCGGCGTAGGCGCGCGGGGTGGGATGATGCCGGGTACGTCCTCCACCAGATCGCTCAGCAGATTGCCCCACTTGGTACGCAGGCCTGTAATGGTCGGCAGCTTGCGCAATTGCGCCAGTCCCACCGCGCCCTGCAACTCCGTCATGCGGTAATTTGGCGCCAGGAAGGGCGGCTGACTCTCGCGACCGCTGCGCCCGCGGCCCTTGTTGTGCGCCAGCATGATGCGCTCGCCCAGGTAGTCGTTGTTCGTCACGGTCATGCCGCCGTCGCCGGTGGTCATGTGCTTGCTCTGCTGGAAGGAGTAGCAGCCGATGTCGCCGATAGTGCCGGCGTAGCGGCCGTTATACGCCGCCATGTGCGCCTGGGAGCAGTCCTCGATCACCAGCAGGTTATGCTTGCGGGCCAGCTCCACGATGGGGTCCATGACTGCCGCGTTGCCCTGGAGGTGCACCACCATGATGGCGACGGTGCGCTCGGTGATGCAGGGCTCGATGGTCTCGGCGGTAATGATGCCCGTCAGCGGGTCCACGTCGGCGAAGACCGGCACGGCAAGCTGGTAGAGAATGGCGATGAGACTGCCGATGTCGGTGATTGGCGCCACGATGATTTCGTCACCTGGATTGGGCCCCACCGCCAGCACGCCCACGTGCAGCGCGGCAGTGCCGGAGGTGCTGGTGACGGCATGCTTGACGCCGAAAGTCTTCTTCCAGTCTTCTTCAAATTGCTGCACCTTGGGGCCGCCCAGCACGTTCAGATTGCCCGACTGGATCACGTCCGTTAGTTCCGCGATCTCTTCATCGCCGAACATGCGTCCGCTGATGTCGCTATTCGTGGGGAACTTGTAGTCTACGGTGCGGGGGCCGCCCTCGATGGCGAGTTGCTCTTGCTCTACGGTCTGCATGGGTCCTATCTCCTCCGGTTGATGCAGGGGTCAGCCTTTAAAGGGATACGTGAACGCTGTGCGATACGTGTATTGCCGCTTTTATTGTGGACAAACGACAGGGGGAGCGCAAGTAAACTTTCCTGAAATGCAGTCGCTGGGTAAGGTCTGCGGTGCATCTGCGAAACTGGCGAATTTGGTTGAACGCCCAAGAGTTTCCTTCACCCCCGTATCACGCATGGGTCAGGCTCTAAACCTCTCCCTCTGGAGACCTTTGCGAAACCTAAGCGGGAGCGAGAGTGTTCCCTCTCCCTCGACGGGAGAGGGGGTAATTCTTGCGCCTCCGGCCGGAGTTATGCAAAGGTCTCCTCTGGAGAGGGGCCGCTTGGCATGGGCTAGTTTTGCGAGAGTACGGCACGGCGGCAAGGATGCGATACGGCGACAAGAACGCGATTCGACGGCGACAGATGCGCTATGCTGTCCGTCGTTCCCGTGAAAACGGGAAGCCGTCTTGTCAGTTCGGTGAGCACGTGCCAACCTATTCAAGAAGGCGCTAGTTAAGCTGCAGGAACTGCGGCGAGGCGACCATTGAAGGAGAAACCCAACTAGCCGCGCTTTCCCAGAAATGAAGAAAGGACGCATGATGATTCATGCGTCCTTTCCGAATTGCCTGGCCAGTGTCGCAGCAATGTTTACGGATTAGAGCCGGTATTGATCTCCGTATCCTCGCGGTTGCCCCACTCAGCCCACGCGCCGTCGTAGTTCTGGACGTTGTTGTAGCCCAACAGGCGCGCGACGAAATAGGCCACCGACGACCGCACCGCGGTCTGGCAGTGGGCGTACACCACGGTATCTTCAGTGATGCCGGCAGAATCGAAGAGTTCGGTGAGCTCTTCAGCCGACTTTAGGGTGCGCACGTCGCCGCCGGTAAGGTACACCACCCAGTCCTGGTTGATGGCGCCCGGGATGTGACCGCCGCGGTCGGCGCGCACGTCGCGTCCGGCGTACTCACCCGCGGAACGATTGTCCAGAATGACCGCGTTCCCGTCATCGATAGCCGCCTGCACCTCTTCGAACGTCCCGAGCAGGAGCGGATCGAAGCTGATGGTAAAGGTGGCCGCGGGGAACGACGGCACATCGGTGGACAGATCCCGCTCTTCATCGGCCCACTTGGCAAAGCCGCCGTTGAGCACTTTGGCATTCCTATTGCCGTAGAGCTCCAGCGCCCAGAAAACGCGGGTCGCCCAAAGGATATTGCCGCTGCCGTAAACCACGACTTCCGAATCGCTGCCGATGCCGGCGGCGCCGACCAGCGCAGCGAACGCGTCCGGTGAAATAAGCATGCCGCTGACTTCATTTTCGGGATCGATGAAGGTTCGCGAGTGGATATTGATGGCATTGGGCACGTGACCGGCGGCGTAGTCTTCCGCCGAGCGCACGTCAATGATGCGCAATCCCTCTTTGCCGAGGTTCTCCGCCAGCCAGTCGGTCTCCACCAGGAGATCGGGGTTGGCATAGCCGAGCGGACCTTCCGGCTCCTCTGCCTCCTGCGTAACAACCTGACCGCAGGCGCTGGCAAGCAGCGCGCCCCCGGCGGTAAGGGCGGTGATTTGGAGCAATCCCCGGCGTGATAGTCCGTTTCGCATCGGTATTTCCCTCCTGCGATAACTGAGTCCATGAAAAACTGCATAGACGAATGTACAAACAAGCCCATACTAACTTTGTCAGTCAATTAAGTCAACTAAGTTGATTGATTTTGTGTGACAAATTCAGTCAATGCAGATAAAGTATGGGATTCCTAAGCATAACCGGACAAAATAGCTGATCAACGCCCCCGACGGCACTCATCGTTGGAAACGGAAGGATGTAGCAGGGCGATTCCTGCATAGCTGTGATGTGCTAGAGAACAAAGCTATGCCGCTCAGGTACGTTCTGCCGCCGGCATGAGGTTGCATGGACCAGGTAAGGCAAGTCGCAGTGGTTTTCCGTTCAGCGTGCTTTCCCCGCGCGGATGGTTTCCGCGTTCTTAAGTGCTTCGCGCTTGGAGAGTGGGCTGAGGCGATCAGCGTTGCGGGCCACGTAGTCCTCGACCGTGGGCAGGTCGGTCCAGGCCAGATCGCGCAGCGCCCAGCCGATGGCCTTGCGGATGAAGAAGTCGGGATCGGCCAGGTTGGGCTCGATGCAGTCGAACAGGAGAGCAAGGTCGGTCGCCTCCTTGCGCTTCACCTGGCAGATGATGGACGAGCGGCGCTTCCAAAGGTCAGCATCCGTACACCACACACGCATCGCGGCGGCCATCTCTGCCGGAAAGCGGTCCACGAGTTCGCGGAGCTTGTGCGTAGCCGTGTCGTCCACCAAGTCCCACCATGCGCCGCTGACAATCATCTCCTCATAGAGCGGCAGGGTTTCGAGGGTGCGGTAAGCGCGGAATTGCGGCGCGCCGGTCACGTCCTGGGCGGCGTAGCGCTCTTCGCGATAGGCAGCGTTGCGCCAGAGATCGAGCACGGCGCCGAGCCACGCATTCCTGGTCGCGATGGGATGGGCACGTAGCGCGGCGCGCACCAGCTTGCGGCGTATAGGTGTCTGCACCCCGCGGTACGGCATCGCCGATTTCATGTACGCCCGCATGCCGGCAGCCTTCTCAGGGTTAGCGTTTTCAGCGAGGCCTTGACGAATTGCAGTTGTAAGTTCAATGCTCATGGCAAGGTTTGGATGTCGTAGAAGATTGTTCGGACCCAATTTGGTGGCCGTCTGATTCGAAGAAGGTCGCTCCAGGTTCCTTCAAGCTGCTAGGCAACTATACCAGACCGGGTTCAAGACTGATGATTGTGCTAGGCGATTTAAGATTCACCTTGAACCCATTTCAAGGAGGGAATTCGAGCAGATAGCGGACCTGCAATCGCTGCCGAGCCACGGTGGGGCGGTGACTTGCCAGACTTTCGGCCGGCTGACTCTGTAAGAACCGAACGTACGCTTTATGCGGCGATTGGCAAGGCACTGGCGCGTGCTTGAAATAGCAGAATCTGTGGTTCGTGTTTCATACTCCCGGATCGCATCTGCCAGACCAAGATTGTGCTGAAGCCGGGAAAATCTCGTCAGATTGAACTTTACTCTACAAGAGCGCATTTATCTGGTATCATGCAGGCGAAAGGGAACGACGATGTTCCAAGAACGATGGAGTTCTTGAGAATGGGTGGTGGATCTGTGCAAGACGATCATAAGGCTGAATTGGCTCGGCGATTCATGGACGCCGTAGATTACTTGAATCGTCAGATGCACGCGTACGGCCTTGACGAGTGGAAGGGGCTGGATATGACCATGCCCCAGATCAAGACGTTGGTCTTGCTGGAGCGATCGGGCCCCCTGCGCATGGGAAATATCGCTACCTATTTGGGGCGAGCGCTCTCCGCCACAACGACGGTTGTAGATCGCCTGGTAGAAAAAGAATTAGTGGACCGCGCCTGGGACCCAAGTGATCGAAGAGTCGTCATCTGTAGACTGACAGACAAAGGACGGCACGCGTTAAAGCGCTTCTGGAGAATACGTCGGGAGCGACTACAGTTGATGGCGGACACTCTGGAATTGGAGCAGTTGGAAATCGTGGTGCAGGGCTTGGAATTGATGCGCGCCGCGGATAGGCAAGTACAGGACATACCCGCTCCTTAGAATTCCATTGGGTTGGCTGCGTGTACGTGTCTCCTATGTAGTTCCTCGTGTCGGCTTCAATCTGCCTCTCCAGACTCCGGTAGCCAACGGCCTAAGCCGCACGTACGCTAGTCGGGCGGCTCGACATGCTGGTTTTTCCTCATGGCCCACGCTTGCGCAGTCGATTTGCACGCACAGGACCACCAGCGCATGTGAAGCATCGGCCGAACGCCCCTGCCATACACAACTCCTCCGCGATTATTTTCCTCTCTTACTCGACGCTCAATGCGTGAAAACGGTCACCGTGAATGGCACGCTGCATAGTTGGGGTCGGTCTACTTTCTCAGTAGCTGGCGGTATCCAACCTATGCTTGTGACATTGGATGGCTGCCACAGGGACACGCCTCCAAGTCATCCAAAGTCTCAGATCAGCAGCAACGATCGTGGTCGATTTGCCGCCGCAGTAGTGTATAATGCAAGCAAAGCTGTGGTGAGCGCTTTCACAGAGGATAATGATGTGGCGCTCCTGCAGGGGGGAAAGAGGGAATAGGCACGCATGGCAGCCACGGCGGACGCGCTATCGCCGCGTGAGTACCGGCGAATTCACCGACTCTTGTTGCGCAGCCGGCGCAGTGCCGGCCGCGAGAATGAGCCGATTCCAAAGCACTACCTGCAGTTGCCTGCAGAGGAATTAGACGAACGTATCGCTGCCGTCCGGCAGGAACTCGGCGAGCGCGTGCTCATCCTCGGGCACCATTACCAACGCGATGAGGTGATTAAGTACGCCGACCTGCGCGGTGATTCGTATAAGCTCGCCACGTTTGCCGCAAACCGCCGCGACTCTGAATATATCATCTTCTGCGGCGTGCACTTCATGGCGGAAAGCGCCGATATTCTTACCGCTTCCAATCAATCGGTCATCCTGCCCAATCCCACGGCCGGCTGTTCCATGGCCGACATGGCCGACATCGACGACATCGTGGAATGCTGGGAACAGCTTACCGAAGCCGTTGGTGAATCCATCGTGCCGATTACGTATATGAATTCCACCGCGGCGCTCAAAGCGTTCTGCGGCGCCCATGGCGGTATTGTGTGCACCTCCTCCAATGCTGCTGCGGTTTACGAGTGGGCGATGGCGCGGGGCGAGAAGATTCTTTTCTTCCCGGATCAGCATCTGGGCCGCAACACGGGTCTGAAGTTCGGCATCCCGCTCGATGAAATGGTCGTCTGGGACCCGGCAGAGCCGGTGCTGGGCGGCAATTCAGAGGCCGACGTGCAAAACTCCAAAGCAATTCTTTGGAAGGGCTGGTGCTCGGTGCACACGCGCTTCACGGTGAAGCAGGTGGAGTTCGCTCGCCGGCAGCACCCGGACGTCAACGTGATTGTGCACCCCGAGTGCCCCATGGAAGTGGTGCAGGCCGCCGACTACAACGGCTCCACCGAGTTCATCCTCAAGACTATTACCGAAGCTCCTGCCGGTACCGCCTGGTCGGTTGGCACCGAGATCAACATGGTCAACCGTATGGCTACCGAGAATCCCGATAAAAAGATCTTCTGTCTCGACCCCATCGTTTGTCCCTGCTCCACCATGTACCGCATCCATCCCGCCTACGTCGCGTGGGTGATGGAAGACCTCCTGGAAGACAAAGTCACGAACCAGGTGAGCGTCGATCCCGACGTGGCGCACTGGGCAGTGGTCTCCCTCGAGCGCATGCTCACCGTGCATTAGGGAGCGCCTTGGTCGGATTGCGCCCGCGTCCGGCGCTCTTCTCCGGAAAAGCGAAGCTCTCCGGCGCAAAGAAACTACAAGGAGCAATTACTGATGGCAATACTTGACACCCACAAGGCGTATACCGCGCTTGCGGCCGGGGGCTTCACGGAGACGCAGGCGCAAACCCTGATTGAGGCCTTGGGCGAATCCCGCGACGCCCTAGCCACCAAAGCCGACATAGCGAACATGGCCACCACAGCCGACTTAGAAGCGTTGCGGATGGCCACCACAGCCGACTTAGAAGCGTTGCGGGTAGCCACCAAAGCCGACCTGGAAGCGTTGCGGGTGGCCACCAAAGCCGACCTGCGCGAATTGGAAATGCGTGTGGATGCACGGTTCGATTCGGTAGATGCGCGGTTCGTTGCATTGGAGCAACGCATGACGATCCGCTTGGGCGCCATGCTGATCGCCGCGGTCGCCCTGATCGTGACAATTCAAGGATTCCTCTTCGCGCTATTCCTCAGCGCCTAAGCGCCGCCGCGCACCTCACCGCTAAACACTTAATTTAGCTAACCTTTGGCAGTCCCGCACTTGTGCAGTATACTGACACGAGCGCGGGACGTTTTCGTGTTGCCTGCGCGCACTTTCACGCCGGAGGATGCCCATGCAACCGAATAGGATTCGCGAGAAACTCAATGCCGGTGAACCAACGTTGGCCACCCACGTGCACACCACCTGGCCCGGGATGATCGAGGTGATCGGCCTGACCGGAATCTATGACTACGTCGAATTCGTCGCCGAGTATGCGCCGTTCAACCTGCACGACCTGGAGAATTTCTGCCGGGCGGCGGAATTGCACAACCTATCCACGATGATCAAGGTTGACCAAGCGCCCCGCAGCTTTTTGGCGCAGCGCGCCATTGGCGCCGGATTCCAAAGCGTGCTCTTTGCCGACAGCCGCACTGTCGCGGATGCCGAAGAGTGCGTGCGCGCGGTGCGGGCGGATACGCCGGAGGCACGCGGCATTCACGGCGTTGCCATGCGCCGGGCGTGGTATATGTCCTACGGCGCCGGGCCGGATTACCCCCAAGCGCTGGACGACATTGTGGTGGCGCTCATGATCGAACGGCAGTCCGCCGTGGACCAATTGGATGAATTCCTGGAGGTCAAAGGTGTCGACATGGTGCAGTGGGGTCCCGCAGACTACGCCATGAACATCGGCCGGGCCGGTGAATTCCAGCACCCGGACGTGAAAGCCGCTGAGAAGAAGGTGTTCGAGACGTGTTTGGCGAAGGGCATACCGCCCCGCGCCGAGATCAATTCGGTTGACCAGGCCCAGCGCTTCCTCGACATGGGCGTCACCCACTTCTGCATAGGCACCGACATCAACATCATCCATGACTGGCTCCGGGACCAGGGCGATACACTGCGCAACCTGCTGAGCAAAGCCTAATTATTACCAAGCGTTGACGAGCACAATTCTCGCCTTGGCAAATGGCATAGATGCGTACGTACCGCCACCTTCCTCGCTGCGGCAGCCTTGCGCACGTCAACGTACAGAGAAGAAGTGCGGAAGCATTCCTGAGTGTACGATTACCTACGGCACCGCATCCAGCTTGAATACTCGGCAGCGTGGCGTGTTGGCCTGAGCGGCCTGCTCGCGGGCATTGCGCTTCCGGCCGGTGTATGGCTGGGCGCTCTGCTCCTCAGTCGTTGGCTGTCATGGCTGACGGCCCCCTTGCTCTGGATAGGCTGCGGCGCCGTGCTTTACTTGAGCTTGGCAGGCGCGGCGGCGTCGCTCGCCAATCAACGCGTCAGCCGGCGCAATGACTTCGGTCTCGTCGCCGGGGCTGCTGTGCTGCTCGTACTCTGCTTGCCGCTCGGCTTGCTGTTCACAGAGCTGATCACCGCCGGCGTTGATGCCGGCGACGCGGCGAACCTCCGCGGCATGCTCTCCCTTGCCACGTTGCTGCAGGCGATCGTTCCCACACTCCTCGCGGGCCTGCTACTGACCACAGCATGGGCGGCGCTGCTCGTGCCCTGCATGGCGTGGTTGAACGACGCCGATTGGCAAGCGATAATGGACCGCATGGTAAACGAGACGTACCATCGGGACTGGATCGCCTACAACCAGAACTTCATCAACCAAAAGAAAATTGCTTACTACCTGAAGACCGGTCAGCCGGAGAAAGCCGCGGAACTGGAAGCCGAAGCTGCCAACCGGGCGGAGCACGTACCGCCGCGAGAGAGTCGCGATGGCTGAGAGTTTCCGTGAATTCCTGCGCTGCTACGTGCGGGCGCGCCCCTGGACTCCAGAACTCGCGCTCTTCGTCGTTGTGCTCGTCCTGAGTTTCGGCGCGCTACAGGGAGACCCATTCTCCCTGGATGTTCCGTTGGGGGAAGCAATTCAGTCCTGGCAGTTGCCGCTGCTCGATCCTGTCTTGCATGGCGTCAGCGCCATCGGCTGGTTTCGCATTGCCGCGCCGACGACCATTGCCGTAGTCGTGTTGCTTGGGGTTCTCGGCTGGCGGCAAGAGGCGGTTGTCCTGGCAGCAGCGGCGCTCTTTGGGCATCTGCTCAACCAGGCGCTCAAGGGGCTCATAGCTCGTCCCCGTCCGGCCCTGCCGCCAGAGGAAATGGTCGCCCTTGGCGTGGACACATTTGCCTTTCCCAGCGGCCATGCGCAGTCATTTACGATCTTCTACGGCTTTCTTGCCTTGCTTATCTGGCAAAACGCCCGCCAGCCTTGGGTGCGCGGGGTTGGAGCCGCTTGCATGCTTACGATGATCGCCCTCGTTGGCGTCTCCCGCGTGTACCTCGGCGTTCACTGGCCGAGCGACGTAATTGGAGCGTATTGTATCGGCATATTGTGGCTGCAATTGTGGACGCGGGCGCAGCGCGCCTGGTCTGCTGGGAGTGGACACCACGGTTAGGAAAGCTTCGCCCCAGGTTGCCGCCAGCAGTAGACGTAGACCCAAATGAGCGTTACAATTTTGTCCTGCCGGTTCGACTTGTAGACCGCGAACCGAGTGGCTAGAATAGTGTGGGTAGACTTTGTGTCTACTTTCACACGGCAAATTGGATGAGAGTAAGAGTGCTTGTTGCCGAGCGGATTACCGCCGCAAAAGAGCGGCTATGCAGCAGCAGACTTTTTGCAACCGTCAGCGACTACATGGGAGTAAGCGACAGAGATGGCAAGGGCATACCTGCGCCGGATTGAGCAGCGGCGCTTGATATTCCGGAGTCTTTTGACAGCGGACATAGATGCGACCTCCGGCAGACAGGCAGGCGGCATACGAAGGACGTTTCGCCGCAAGGAGGCAGCATAAGATGCAATCACCGAGACGAGACCTGGGTTGGTGGCTGCCGCGGCTAATCATAGGGGCGGCGGCCGTAGCTCTCATTGCCGGCTGCGGGGCGGTTGACACGCCGCAGACTACGCTCTTCCCGCGATCGGACAACAATCAAGTCATCAACGATCTTTTTGCCCCGCTGACGTGGCTTGCCATTGTTATCTTCCTGCTTGTCCAGGGCTTGCTCCTCTACTCAGTATTTCGCTTCCGCGTGCGGGATAACGACACGAGCATCCCGCCACAGGTTCACGGCAATACGCGTTTGGAGATTGCCTGGACGCTCGCTCCTTCCATTGTCGTCGTGATCATGCTTATCTTGACGTATCAAGCAATGGCGACCATCGAGGCTGACCCGCCGGAGGACGCAATCCGGGTGCGGGTAGTCGGCCACCAATGGTGGTGGGAAGTGCATTATCCTGATCTTGACGTGGTTACTGCCAACGAGATTCATATTCCGATTGACCGCGCAGTCTACTTTGAACTTGAGTCCAATGACGTCATTCACTCATTCTGGGTGCCGCGCCTCATGGGAAAACGAGACTTGATGCCGGGATCCACGAATACCATCTGGTTTACACCAACGGAAGAAGGCCTCTATGCGGCGCAGTGCGCTGAATATTGCGGTACGGCGCACGCGCAGATGCGATTCCACGTGGTGGTAGAATCGGAGGCTGCATTCGATAGCTGGTTAGACAAACAGCGAGAGCCTGCCGCGGAGGTGACCGGTGACGCTGCCGAAGGCGCGCAACTCTTCGTTAGCCGCGCGTGCGTGACGTGCCATACAATTCGCGGCACCGATGCAATCGGCACAATCGGTCCGGACCTCACCCACGTGGGCAGCCGCGCTTATATCGCCGGCGGCATTTTGGAAAACACCAATGCGGACGTCATGAATTGGATAAGCGACCCTCAGGGGCTGAAACCCGGGAACAAGATGATTCTACCGATTGAACTGAGCCCAGAGGACATTCGCTTACTCACGGCCTATATCACCGCACTCAGATAACCGGGAATAGATTGTGAAAATGCTCACAAAGATTGTATCATTTGCTTGTATAGCATTGGGCAGCAGTCCGTTATTCGCTAATACGGCCACGTCTGTGCAGCGAGGAGAGTCGGCATGGCAACAGTAACAGACGTACGCACGCAGGAACGCGTTTCCACCGGCGCGACGGTATGGAGTTGGATCACCACCATCGACCACAAGCGCATCGGCGTGCTCTACTTTGTAACGTCCCTCATATACTTTCTCATTGGCGGACTCGAAGCACTGCTCATCCGACTTCAGCTCGCGACTCCGGATGGACAGATCCTCGATCCCGATACGTACAACCAGCTCTTCACCATGCACGGCACGGCGATGGTTTTCATGGTCGCCATGCCCATGGCTGCGGCGTTCTTCAATTTCCTCATTCCACTGATGATCGGCGCACGCGACGTGGCGTTTCCGCGTCTGAACGCCTTCAGCTACTGGACGTTCCTTGGCGGCAGTCTCTTGATGCACAGCAGCTTCCTGTTCGGCCAGGCCCCCGACGGCGGTTGGTTTGGGTACGCGAACTTGACGTCCAAGGAATACTCCCCCGGTCTGAGCATCGATTTTTGGGGTCTTGGTTTGCTGGTGCTCGGTGTGGCCTCGGTAGCGGCAGCCCTAAACTTTATCATTACGATTATCAATTTGCGGGCGCCGGGAATGTCGTTTATGCGCATGCCGGTATTCGTCTGGATGACGTTCGTTACGTCTTTCCTGATCATCTTCGCCTTTCCCGCCATTACGGCCGCTTTGATTTTCTTGGAATTCGACCGACTTTTCGGCACGAATTTCTATGAGGTGGCGGAAGGCGGTGATCCGATGCTCTGGCAGCACCTCTTCTGGGTCTTCGGACATCCGGAGGTGTATATCTTGGTCTTACCGGGATTCGGCATTGCATCTGAAATCCTACCCACGTTTTCACGCAAGCCGATTTTCGGTTACAGCGCGATGGTCTTTGCAGCCGTGTCGATCGGTTTCCTGGGCTTTAGCGTGTGGGCGCACCATATGTTCACCACCGGCATGGGCACCATTGCCGATGCGGCCTTCGCCGGTTCCACCATGCTGATTGCCATTCCCACCGGCATCAAGATGTTCAATTGGGTTGCGACCTGTTTCGGCGGTCGCATTCGTCTGACGGTTCCAATGCTCTTTGCTTTGGGATTCCTGACGACATTCCTCATCGGCGGGCTGACCGGCCCGATGCTGGCGGCCGTGCCTTTGGACCTGCACTTCCAGGACGGCTACTTTGTAGTCGGCCACTTCCACTACGTGCTCTTTGGCGGTCTCATCCTGGCGTTGATGGGTGGGGTCTACTATTGGTTCCCCAAGATCACGGGACGCATGATGGATGAAAAAATCGGCAAGATTCACTTCTGGACTATGTTCCTGGGCATGAACTTCACCTTCTTCCCGATGCATTTCGTAGGTCTCGACGGCATGCCGCGCCGTGTCAGCACGTATCCCGCCGGCATGGGCTGGGAATTCTGGAACATGTTCATTACCATCAGCGCCTTCTTCATCGGCCTGTCAGTCTTGGTGTTCCTCCACAACCTCGTCGTTAGCTACATCAAGGGCAAGCCCGCCGGCAACGACCCGTGGGACGCGCGCACGTTGGAGTGGGCCATCCCCAGTCCGCCGCCGGAGCATAACTTCGATGAAATTCCACAGATTACGCACCGCGATCAGGTGTGGTATGACAAGTACGGCGACGGACACGGCGATGCGGCGCAGCTCAGCAAGGCCAGCGCGGCCGTGGCCGAACATGCGGACGAATCTGACGAAGAACATGAAGTCCACATGCCGGACCCATCCTACTGGCCGCTTCTAGTCGGCGCCGGTTTGACGATTGCGGCTGCGGGCCTGATGATTCACATTCTCGTCGCGATATTCGGCGTGGCGTGGACGATTGTCGCGGTCTATGCCTGGTCGCTGGAACCAGCGTCCACGCCGCCAGATGATGAACACTAGTGCATGTTCGAGACAAGCGCGATTACAATCAAGGCAAGCTGGAATACTATCGAGACAAGCTCGATGACTACGAGACAAGCTCGATGAGTGAACAGGTAGACGTGACGGAAAGACAGTCTAACTCGAAAGACAGAGACTTCCCAATCTTGTCCCCTCTCCCTCAGGGAGAGGGTTAGGGTGAGGGCAAAGATTAAATTCCAGAATAGAGCGAAACTGATTGGCTAACGTGAGGAGAATCGCTGAATGAGTGATGCAGCACTTGCCCACGAGGCGCATGAAGAGCATCCAACGTCCACGGGCCTTAACCACCGCAAGATCCTCATGTGGGCCTTCCTTGGCTCTGAGTGCATCTTCTTTGGTTCCCTGATCACTACGTACCTCGTTTACCGGGGCAAGAGTGTCGTTGGCCCCTATCCCGATGAGATTCTCAACATTCCGCTCACTTCGGTAAGCACGTTTGTGCTGCTCATGAGCAGCTTGGCGATGGTGCTGTCGCTCGCCGGCTTCGAGAGAGCGGCGGGATCCGGCACGGACGAAGAACGCAGGCAGCGCGAGCTGAAAAAGGGACGCTTCTGGCTGTTGATGACGGCCTTGCTCGGCACCGGCTTCCTGGGCTTCCAGGCATACGAATTCATCGAATTCGTGCACCATGGCTTGGGGCTCACGACCAACCTCTTTGGCACGACCTTCTATGTGCTCACCGGGTTTCACGGCACACACGTGGGCGTGGGCGTCCTATGGCTGTTCTCGCTGCTGGTCTTGAGTTACTTTGGCAAAGTGAAGCCGCTGGACGTGGAATTGGGCGGCCTCTACTGGCACTTTGTTGACATTGTTTGGATTATCATCTTTACGCTGATCTATCTGATTCCGACATAGTCCTGATTGCGGCGTGCGCAGAAGTTAAGAGGTATCCTTGTAGCGCCGGGGGCTTGTCCCCCGCCGGGCAAGAGTTGGCAAGGTTTCCTGTCGCTTGCCGCGTCATAGCCGAACCGTGAGGAGAAGAGCATGAGCACAGAAGCCACCCATAACGACGAGGCCCATGCCACGACCGGTCATTACGTCCGTATTGCCATTGTCCTTACGATCCTAACGATCCTGGAAGTAGCCACGTACTACGTGGCTATCCCGTTTGCGCTGCTGGTGCCGCTGCTGCTAGTCTTGGCCGGCACGAAGTTCGCCCTAGTTGTCGCGTATTACATGCACTTGCGCTATGACAGCAAACTGTTCTCCGGCTTCTTCTTCTTTGGTTTCACCATTGAAATCCTCTTGCTGATTGCGCTTATGGTACTCTTCGGCATCCGCTCAGGATAATGGTCGGCGCCCTAACGACTGGATTTGTAATCCTCGCGGTTGCGGCAAGCTGCGGCTTCGCCAGCCTCTTCTATGCCATTGGCGTAACGCGGGCGCGACGGCGCGGTCGAACCACTCCGCCGCTGTGGCGCAGGTTTTCATTCGGCACGGGCATTGCCCTCCTGCTCATTTCTCTCATCGGACCCGTAGATACGCTCTCCGGCCAGTATTTCACCATGCACATGATCCAGCATTTGCTGCTGGTGCTCATCGTGCCGCCGTTGTTGCTGCTGGGCGCGCCGGTCGTGATGGTGCTGCGGGGCCTGCCGGCCTTCCTGCAACGTCCGGTCTTTGTCACAGTGGCGCGCAATCGCGTTATGCGCCGCATTACGCAGACGTTGCTGCATTCCCACGTGGCGCTCGGCCTGTTCCTGGCAACGCTTTGGCTCTGGCACGTGCCGCAGCTCTATTCGGCGGCGGTAGATGATGAAATCATACACGTGCTCGAACACACGACGTTCTTCTGGCCGGCAGTATTCTTCTGGTGGAATGTGGTCGACTCGTGGCCGTTTCGCGCGCGTCTGTCCGCGCCCCGCCGCCTGCTCTACATCTTTCTCGCCACAGCCGGGCTCAAGCTCGTAGGCGTTCTGATTACGGTCTCGGGCCAGGTGCTCTACACCGCGTATCTCCTGCCGCGCGAGGGTTCGACCTTCACCGCACTCGACGATCAGCGTATTGGGGGCCTGATCATGTGGATGGGCGGCGGCCTCTACATGCTGCTGCCGCTGGCGATCGTCTTCTTCCGTTGGGCGCAGCAGGATGCCATGGCCGCGCCGATGCCGCCGGCTCGTCGTTCAGCGACTGCGGCTCCCTCCCCACAGAGCAACCCGCACGAGCCGGTCTAAACCGGCGCACACGTTCCTGCTGTAAGATAGGCGGAGCACCTTCAACGCCGCGCATACGCTCCGGGCGTATCCCGCTGAGAAGTGCCTTACCGGGATATATAGCCGGCGCAGCGGCGCCAATGTAGGTACTTCGCCGCATGCTCACATCAGCAGAAAGCAGCACTACGCTCGAACACGCGCGCACGCTCGAGCGCAACGTGTGGAAATTCTATCTGTTGAAAGTCGCCTGGGGTGTGCGTTGGGGCACGCTGCTGCCGATCTTCGCCATTTACTTCTTGGATCGCGGCATCTCGCTTACCGGGTTCATGCTCCTCATGGCCACGCTCAACTTTTCCAGCATTGCCTCGGAATTGCCCACCGGCCTCTTTGCCGACCGTTTCAGCCGCAAGTGGAGCATCTTCGTGGGGGCGCTGCTGGGTTGCTCGGGCGTTGTCCTCCTCATTTTTGCTTCAGAATACATTGTCTTCATGATTGGCTTTGTCGTAATCGGCGTCGGCGCGGCTTTTGCCTCCGGCGCGGACATGGCGCTCTTCTACGACTCCATCAAGGGTGCGGGCTTGGAGGGGAGGTCTCAAACTCTTTTGGGTCGCGCCCTGGCCATTGAGAATATCAGCATGGTCGCCGGCACGCTCATCACCGGTGTCGTTGCGCGCCAAGCCGGCCTCTCGGGACCGTTCTGGGCAAGCGCTGCCGCACTGCTTTCCGCGGCAAGCATCGCGGTCTGGTTTGTGGAACCCACCATCCCCCGCGACCGGCCGATGCCGACGCAGTCGACCTCATTCAGGGAAAGAACACGCGAGTACTTCGGGCAACTCAGGGCCACCGTCCGGACCATCACACACAACCCCGAACTGGTTGGCCTGGTGGCGGTGTTTGTGGTGATGACGCGCGCCTATTTCTTGAGCGAGCGGCCCTTCGGCGGACCGTACCTTACGTCGCTGGGCTTCTCCGCAGCCGATCTTGGGTTTATCTACGCGTTGTTCTATGGGGTCATGTCGCTCTTCATGCTCGGCTCGGCCCGCATTCGCGCCTTGCTATGGGGCAGCGAACGGGCCGCGATTCTCACGGTGGGCATAATTGGCATGGCATCCCTCATAGTCCTCGTCAACGCGCCATTCAGGCCGCTCGTCATCTTGGGTATGCTCGGCGTCTACGTGATGATTGGCTTGCTCCATCCGCTCATGCAGGAGAGCCTCAACCGCCGTCTCGTTTCGGCACAGCGCGCTTCCTGCCTCTCACTGGTGCAGGCCACCAATTACTCGCTCGGACTCTTTGTAGGTCCCGCGCTCGGCGCCGTCGCCGACAACTATGGCATCATGACCGGACTGCGGGTATTTCAGTTTACGTTCGTACCGGCCATCTTACTCGCGGCCCTCCTGGCATGGCGGGTGCTTGCTCCGCCGGTGCAGCATAGGGCACCGGCGAGCAGCGGCGGGGATGACTAGCCCTGGAGAGTTTTCGCGCAAGAAGACTCGTGGAGTTCGCCCCTATCTCAGGCGCTATTCTTAACAGTCTCCTTGTGGTTGTGGTAGGTCCATGTCAGCAAACATTATTGACTCTTATAACCATACCATGACAGACTTAGTTATATGAGTAGAAAGGAAGTAGCCGTAGTCATGCGGTGAAGGATTGTCTTCATTCACCAGTGCATGTAAGGTGAGGATAGTCCAACAGTGTGACTGGAATGTAATTCACGCCAAGCGCCGCAGTAGTTGTAACGGGCGTTGCTGGAGTCGAATAGTGTCGACAACTGACGAGCAGTTGGCAAAGGCTACCGATCATTTACAAACCAGTTACATTTTCATTGAACAGGCAGAGGAAGAGTTGGGCCGAGGGGACATACTCCAGGCATCGGAAAAGGCCTGGGGAGCCGCCGTACATGTGGTAAAGGCCGCATCTGTGCAGCGGAGATGGAAGCACGGAAAGTACGGCCCACTCCGCGAAAACGTACAGAGAATCGCCGACGAGTGTAATGATGCCGAGTTGCCGCCCCTATTCCGATTAGCGAACTCCCTTCATCGAAACTTCTATGAAGACTCTCTGGATGAGGAAGACGTACGTAAGAGCATTGGCGATGTGCGAGTCTTTCTCAGAAAAATAGAGAAGCAAATTTTCAGTGTGTGAGTGAGAGTATGCATCCAAGTTTGATACAAGGCCTTGACCTCTATGACCAAGATTGGTCATCGGACATTGAGACTATCGAGGGAAAGTTCGGGGAGGTTACGGTCGTCAAGGTCATCATAAGTGCCAAAGGGCGCAGGCGAACCGGTGTGGCTCCGGTGTTCTACAACCGTGAAGGTTCAAGTCACTATGCATTACAGGAAGCTACCGATAGAGCATTTGAGCAAGCCGCCAAGCAGTTTGGTGTTACGATTTCTTAGTTGACGATTCAGCCTGATTCTCCTGATGCCCCTTTGCAGTAAATGCCGCACGCGTAAGCGGCTTGCTGGTCAATTGGCGCCTGTCAGACCACGCTTAGTTCTCGCCGCACTACCCATCCTCCTCGGTTAGCAGCCTGTCCAGCAGCCCTTCCAATTCCTCGTCGGAATAGAAGTGGATTTGGATGGTGCCCTGTTTGCCGCGGCGCTTGATTTCCACTTTCGTTGCGAGGGAACGCCGGAGCAGGTCTTCCCACTCGACGTTGCGGGCATCTGGGGATTTGGCACGAGGAGAGCGCGGCGATCCCAGCAGTTGTTTCACAAGCTGCTCGGTCTGGCGCACGTTCAGACCGCGTTTTTCTATCTCAGCTAACGCATGTATTTGCAGCTCGGGCGAAAGCCGTACCAGGGCCCGCCCGTGACCTTCGCTGATCGTCTCCAATGCGAGGGCTTCCTTGACCGCAGTAACAAGATTCAGCAAACGCAGCGTATTAGCCACGGCAGACCGGCTCTTGCCGACGCGCGCCGCCACCTGCTCCTGGGTAATGCCAAATTCGCTGATGAGCGCCGCATACGCCTCGGCAGTTTCGAGCGGCGAAAGGCTCGCCCGCTGGAGGTTCTCGACCAGTGCGATTTCCAGCGCCTCGCGGCTGCCGGTGGGCCGGATTAGAGCCGGGATTGTGGCGAGGCCCGCTTGCTGAGCCGCGCGCCAGCGGCGTTCGCCGACGATCAACTGATAAACGCCTTCCTCCGCTTGGCGGCTGACCACCACCGGCTGCAGAATGCCGTGCTCGCGGATCGATTGCGCAAGCTCTGCCAGCTCGTTTTCAACGAATGTCTGGCGCGGCTGCAACGGATTGGGGCGAATGCGCTCTACCGGTATGTCCTGCAGACCCGACTCCGGCAGCAACGCCTCTAGTCCGCGGCCCAAGCCACCTCTACGCGACACAGTTTCCTGACTCCTCTCAACGGTCACTCTTCTCAGTGTTCAGTAGGTCGTTCTCAAATTCCCTAGTTTGCTAGATAGCGCTGAAAATCTCTGTCATTCCTGTACGTGTTCAGTAATTCGTTGACAGAATCTTCTATTCACTGGAAAGCATCGACCGTGCATGTCATTCCGAGCGCAGCGAGGAATCTAGGGTTCACGTCGAGCGTGTTTGTTAGGATCAGCATCTTAGATTCCGCGCTCAGAGCGACACTGCGCTGCGCTCCGTTCGGAATGACATGTGTGTGGGGGCATGCAGGGCGAATAGTCTTCACGTTCCCAACATCAACTCTGTCAACGAATTACTCAACACATACAGGAATGACAGGTGTCGTGGTCGCACACTCTGGCAGAACCACCGATTACGTTTGCCGAATCTGTCAGCGAATTACCTGACATTTACAGGGAATGACGTGAGTTCTTCAGTCACTGCCTAGTACTTCTTCTGCCAAGCGGCGATAGCCTTCCGCCCCTTTCGAGAAGGGATCGTACGCCAGTATCGTGCGGCCGTGGCTCGGCGCTTCCGCCAGGCGCACGTTGCGGGCGATCACGGTCTCGAACACCTGACCCGGCAAGTGTGACCGCACCTCGTCGCGCACTTGTTGCGATAAGCGAGTACGCACGTCGTACATCGTCATGAGTATGCGCACGCGTCCCAGCCTCGGGTGCAACCCGCTGCGCACCCGCCTGACCGTATCCAGCAATTGCGCCAGTCCCTCCAGCGCCAAGTACTCACACTGTACCGGAATTATTACTTCATCGGCAGCGCAAAGGCCGTTCACCGTGAGCATGCCGAGTGACGGCGGGCAGTCTATCAGAATGTATGCGTAGGCATCGCGCAGCGGAGCCAGCGCGGCGCGCAAGAGGTATTCGCGCTCCGGCAGGCTTACGGCTTCCGCTTCCAGGCCCGCCAGCGCCGGGCTTGACGGCAACACCGAGAGATTGGGAGCGCTTTCCACCGGAACAATGAGGTCCTGCGCCGCAGCCCTGCCGCGCAGCACGTGGTAAATGCTGGGGTCGCTTTTGGGGATGCCTAAGCCGCCGGTGGTGTTCGCCTGCGGGTCCAAGTCTACCAAGAGCACCGTTTGCTTGTGCAAGGCAAGGTACGCGCCCAGGTTGACGGCGGTGGTCGTCTTGCCGACACCGCCTTTCTGATTCGCAAGCGCGATGACTGTGCTCATGGATGTGCCGTGCGCAAAACTAATGAATGAACGGGTATTGAACTTGGCAGGCCGCACGAAAACCCGGCAACATGCGGACAGCGGGGGCCGTCATTCATTGCTTTCACCCCAGCCGCACTGCAAGAATTTCTTGCATTCCCGGGCCCAACCCTGCCCGGTCCTCCGGTAGCGCAGGTTTGCAACCTGCGTCGGCGCTCACCAGCCAAATCGCTATTCTAGAGTTGGTTAACCCTCTCCTAGCCAGCGTCTCGCTGCACTTTGCCCTCTCCCCGGCCCTCTCCCCCCGGGAGAGGGGGCAAGACGCGGCCTGAGAATTGGGTGATGCGACTCCGGTGGGGCGATGATAGGCATTCTCGTTGTGCGACGGCAACGCCAAGCAAAACCCCTTAAGCTAAGTCCCAAGGCCAATGGCGTAGATGTTACGCAAGACCACTAAGGCAAGCATCACATGCTAGGCGAGCATAACGACGCGGTCATGGCGCGCGGCCTCATAAAAGCCGAGACAGACAGCCAGATTTGTCCGTCCATCCGCGACTGAGGCGGGCAACGGTTTGCCTTCCTGCAGGAAATCTACCATCGCGCCAATGCTGCCCCTGCCTGCATCTTGCGTAGCATCGGAAAGCACCCAGCCCTGCCAGGGCGCAAAATTGCCCCGCACTGCCAGCTTGCCGGAAATGCCGTCCGTAGCGATCTGTCCCTCCGTGCCCACGAGCTGAAACGCGTGCATGCCCGATTCGGGACCGCTGGACCACGTAACTTCCAGCGTTGCTACCACGCCGTTATCAAACGTGAGCGTCGCCACGCCAAAGTCCTCAAGCGGAATGTCTTTGTGAACCAAGTTCGCGGTGGCGCCGGTCACGCGGACAACCTCAGCGCCCAGCAGCTTGCGCAGCATGTGGACGTCGTAGATTGCGTGGTCGATCCAGCCGCCGCCGGGCGCTAGAGAGGCATCCAGCCACCAGGTGCGGGCCACGTGCACGCCGGGCCACTCCTGCGTGGGCAGACCACCCCGCCGGATTACGGTGGTGCTAATGGGCCGTCCGATGCGGCCTTCCTGCAGCCATTGCGCGTATTGTTGCGCCGCGCCGCCGCCTGCCTGAAGGGCCTCCAGCGGATAGAAGCCGACACCGGCCTCCTGGACTGCAGCAACCACCGCGTCGGCGTCTGCCAGCGTGAGCGCCATCGGCTTCACGCAGATGATGTGCTTGCCGTGGCGCGCCGCCTCCTGGCACAGCGCGGGCGCTTCCGCCGTGGTGCAGGCCGCCACGACCACGTCCACGTCATCCCGCCGCACGATTTCGTGATAGTCGTCGGTCGTATAAGGAATGTCAAAGTCTCGTGCCGTCGCCTCTAGGTACGCAGTCTTGCGATGCGCCGCCGCCGTCACCACCGCATTGTCGCTTGCGGCGATGCCCCGCAGCGCCCCGAAACCGGCATACCAATGGTCCATCCCCGCGATGCCGAACCGAACTACAGATGCCACTTTAATTGCTTTCTGAATGTTGGAGGTCTTTGCCGCCTTATTCGTCCTTATATACGGTACTACACACCGCGGTGGGGTGCTAATAGCACGGCAGGAATGCGCGATAGCTCTCTAGCCAGGTGAGCGGACGTGACACCCGCCGTTGCCTTAGCGCTACAAGATTCCCTATCCCTTAGGTTTCCGGCTTGAGTCTGGCGGTCCCTATCATACTTCTCCGTCCCAGTAGTCCACGGCGTCCTGTTTGCGGAAGATGCGGCGGACGGAGCGCATGTTCACCTTGTTGGAGTTAGGGTATTCGCTCACGTCGGCAGGCACCACGTTGCTCAGGAGCAGCAGTGTGCAGGGCTCAGCGCCCGCGTTGATGTAGTGGTGGTCGCCGTTGGGACCGGGCGGATACGCGAAGAAGTCCCCGGCGCGCGCAGGCACGTCGCCTCGCGAGGTCCGCACCGTGCACTCCCCGTCCAAGACCACGCCCAACTCTTCTTCGTGGTGGTGGAAGTGGAGCGGAAAGGCCGTCTTGCCCGGCTTGAGGCGAATGACCTGATACCCCAGGTGGCGGGCGCCAATCAACGGGTCGATGTTCTTGAATTCATACACGAAGTCATCCGGAGCTTTCAGCGGCATCCACGGTATCTCATCCAGGTTAATGCGGTTGATATAGATATCCGTGCGGGCTTCCAGCATGACCTGGAGCGCGTCGCGGGCACCATGGCAAATCGAATGGCCGTCGCCGAGCAGCAGCGCGTCGAGTTGTGGGATTGCCAGCAGCTTGCGGAGTTGCAGCGCCGCTTGCGCCGGGTCAGCCACGGCCGGCTCCGCACCGAGCGTCAACGAGCCCACCGGATGGCCCCAGACGTAGTCGCCGATGAAGGCCACGCTCCCGCCGCGCCAGAGCAGCGCAATCTCTCCGGGACTCTTGCCGTGCGCCAGGTGCAGCACTCGCAGATTGGGCACAATCTCCTCGTCGTCGGCCACCGTGCGGTCTACCGCGAGTTCGAAGAGCGGCGCGTCGGCCTCATGGGCCACAATCTGCGCGCCGGTGCGCGCTTTGAAGGCCACGGCGTCGCGCTCGTGGTCGCGATTGGTCAGGACGATAAGCGCAGCGCCGCCGAGCGCGTCCAATTGCGCCCCGTCACTGGCGCTCATAGGTACCGGATCGATGAGGATATTGCCTCCCTCCCGTACCCAGAGGTAGCCGTTGAAGTCGAATTGCTTCTCTTCGTTGAAGACCGACCACGTATAGAGATCGTCGAACATCACCCGCTTCACTGCCGTCGCTCCTTGCTTGCGCTGAGGTTGTCAGAGTCCATGGTATACTGAATTGCCATCGGACTGAGCGGTGCTCTGCACAGCAGGTAGTGACCGATGGAGGGGCACGCTAGAGTCGTAGTCCAGAGGTTAGTCTCGCAAGCGGCCCGCCGGAGAAACTGAGCCAAGATCCGTCATTACCATGAAAATAGCACGACAGACTCTGTCATTCCTGTAAGTGTTGAGTAATTCGTTGACAGAATTCTCTCCCAAATTGGCAGTGTTGACAGATCATGTCATTCCGAGCAGAGCGTCGAACCCTGTTCGCGGAATCTAGGGTACATGCAACATGTCGCCAGATAGGCTCAACAACTTAGATTCCCCTCTTCGCTGCGCTCCGATCAGAATGATATGTGTACTATTCATGTAGAGTATTGCGTTCACTTGCTACCATTCTCAAATCTGTCAACGAATTACCTGACATTTACAATTCCCGCGAGAGGTCGCCCCCGCGCGGGGGCGCGGAATCCATATTCGTCGCGCACACCCTGGATTCCGGCGTTCGCCGGAATGACGGTCAGGAAGCCAGCCGCCGCAATTCATTCCCTTGTGCGGCCTGAGCACGGCCATGGTGATTCCCGCGAAAACTCGCCTCCGTAGGAGGCTCGGAATCCATCTTGTTCGCATACCTGGGCTCCGGCTTCCGCCGGAGTGACGGATGATGCATCGTACGCGGTAGCTCGCTCATGAATCTACTCACACCCGAAACCCTCCCAGCACAGATTGCCGGTGTAGATGCACTGGAGGAGCTGCTCTCGCGACCCAGCCAAGCCCTGAGCGACGACCTGCAGCGCCTCGACGGCGACATACTCATTCTTGGCGTCGGCGGCAAAGTGGGGCCTACACTCGCGCGGCTGGCAAAGCGCGCGGCACCGCAGAAACGGGTCGTCGGCGTGGCGCGCTTCAGCGATCCCGCTGTTCGTGGACGTCTCAACGCATGGGGCGTCGAAACCATCGCGTGCGACCTTTTGGACCGCGCGGCGGTTGCTGACCTCCCACGGTTGCCCAACGTCATTTTTATGGCGGGCAAGAAAATCGGCACGACGGAAGACGCGGCCTTCACGTGGGCCATGAACACGCACGTGCCCGCGATCGTGGCTGACGCCTTTGCCCAATCCCGCATCGTGGCTTTCTCAACACTTTGCGTCTATCCCTACGCGCCGGTTGCCGGTGAGGGTTGGGATGAAGCTGTGGCGACGGAGCCGGTGGGCGAGTACGCCAATTCCTGCGTCGGACGCGAGCGCGTCTTCCAATACTTTTCAGAGCGACATGGGACGCCGGGCCGCCTGCTCCGGCTTAACTACGCCATCGAAATGCGTTACGGCGTGCTGTACGACGTGGCACGCTGGGTGCACGCCGGTGAACCGGTGCCGCTGACCATGGGGCACGTGAACGTCATCTGGCAGGGGGACGCCGGCGCTCAGGCCCTGCGCGCGCTGCTGCACTGCACTTCCCCCACGAGCCCGCTGAATATTGGTGGAAGCGAGTCAACCAGTATCCGCGCCCTGGCCCACGCCTTTGGTAAGCGTTTCAACCAGACGCCGCGGTACGACGGCACGGAATCGGAGACCGCCTGGATCAACAGCACGGCGCAGGCGCAGCAGCTCTTCGGCGCTCCGGTGGTGCCGCTGGAGACCATGATCGATTGGACCGCCGACTGGCTTGAGCGCGCTCTGCCGGCCTATGCGAAACCAACACGCTTTGAGGTCCGCGACGGACGTTTCTAGTCGAGCCGTAAGCAATCTGGTACTCGTTGAGAAGCAGCAATTCCGTTCGTCCCCGTATCGTGTGGATACGCTGTATCGTGTCGATACGCTGTATCGAGCACGGGGCAAGCTCAGCATGAACAGGAAGTGCTACGTGTGCAAGACTCACGTGCTTGAAGCTGCGCCAGGCGTTGATGGCGGGCGTTACGCGATGATTTCACGTACCATGTAATGCAGAGATGAATATGGAATCCCGTTCGAATCCATCCGCCATGCAGCGAACGACGACTGCTAACCAACAATGTTTTCTTAGATGAGTCCTACCCTGAGCGCAAAGATCGGAGCAAACCGATGACAGACCAGATTCCCCCGAAACGAATCCTTGTCGTGGGCGGCCCGAACTTGAATCTCTTCGGTCGCCGCCAGCCGGAGATTTACGGCACGGTGACGCTGAATCAGATTCACGAGCAAGTTACCAAGGAGGCTGAAAAGCTCGGCTTTGACGTGATTTGCTTCCAGTCCAACCACGAGGGCGCGGTGCTCGACTTCCTGCACGAGAACATCGACAACGCCCAGGGCGCCCTCTTAAACCCGGCCGGTTTGACCCAATACAGCCCCTCGCTCTTCGATGCCCTGAAGGCGATGCCGTTTCCGGTGATCGAGGTGCACCTTTCCAACCTGTACGCGCGGGAAGCCTGGCGTGGCCACTCCATCATCTCCGCGGCGGCGCGCGGCGTGGTGCAAGGCTTCGGTTGGTACGGCTACATTGTGGCGTTGTACGGCTTGGTTGGGTTGATCAATGAGGTGCAGCCCAACGGGTGAAGCTGAGTCGTCTTTCACTTCGTCGCTGTTGGGCCACTCCCTCCGTCACTCCAGCGCAGGCCGGAGTCCAGGATTCTCCAGGCATAGCCGCAAGTCGCTGGACTATGGGCAGTAAGAGAAGATAGATTCCCGCGCAAGCGGGAATGACGGTAGCTGACATCGGTAAGGGGCACGACATGTCGTGCCCCTACGTCATTCCATGAGAGGCTTACTGCCACACGGGGCCTTTCTCGAACATGCCCGGTTGTTGCTGGGCGCCGTCCACGGAAATGTTCGTGCCGTTGATCCAGCTTCCGGCGGGTGAGGCGACGAAGACCACCGCCCGTGCCACTTCCTTGGCCGTGCCCAGGCGGCCCAGCGGGTACTCCTCTACCGCAAATTTGCCGAATCCTTCCGGGTCTTCATGCTGCCGCCGCGCCCAGCCGCCGCCCGGAAAGAGAATCGAGCCGGGACTGACCGTATTTACGCGGATATTGTCCGGCCCCAACTCCATCGCCAACGCGCCGCTCACGAACACCTCCGCCGCTTTTGCCGCGCCGTACTGGCTGCCGGGCGCCGGTTTCAGCCCTGAAATGGACGATATGACTACGATGGAGCCGCTGCGCCGCTTGCGCATGTGCGGTACCGCGGCCCGGGAGGTGCGCACCGCGTGGAAGAGGTTGAGATCGAACGTGTCGATCCACTCTTCGTCCGTAGAGTCCATCAGCCCCTTACCTACAGAACCGCCGACGTTATTGATGAGCATGTCGATGCCGCCCAAGGCCTCGGCGCTCGCCTCGATAAACGACTCCACCTCGGCGCGCTGCGTTACGTCCACGACCATGCCGAAGGCGTTCACTCCGCGCGAACGAATCTCTACCAAGGTTTCTTGAAGAGTCTCGCTGCCGCGGGCGCAAATGGCAACGGCAGCTCCTTCCTCCGCAAACGTGAGCGCCGTCGCCCGGCCGATACCGCGGCTGCCGCCGGTGACGACGGCTACTTTTCCTGCCAAACCAAGATTCATGGGGACATAATCCTTTCCACGACAACTGCGAGGAGTGTCAAAACCGAATCCGTCTTGGTTAACGAATAGTCTGAGTCTCTGGCACAGGGGTTCAATCAGTCATTCCCGCGCGTGTGACGGCTTGGGGTCGGCCTCCGCATATGCAAACACTTTGGAAGCGGGGGACAAGCCCCCGCGCTACAAGGATTCATCGGAGCCGCCCCTAGGGTGTGTCGTCAAAGTAAGGTAGTGGTGGTAAGCTGAGGTAGTAACCAATGTAGCAGGATGGGAGCTATGTCAGCAACAGCCGCAGCGCCGGCGCACCGCCGCCACGATATTTCCGACCGGGCGTGGGAGGTATTGG